>CAWEHV010000001.1:0-22689 GCA_963809035.1 uncultured Thermoplasmata archaeon | reverse complement strand
CGTCCGGGCCCATTTCACGACCGGCACCCATGGCCGAGCCCTGGGCGCGAACCTCGGCCGGCCGCGAAGGCCCTCAGTTCGGTGGAACCTTCGAGCCTCGGATGCTCCGGACGGTGAGCCCGTATTGTCGGAGCAGGGCGACGAACCGGGGATCCTCCCGGATCGAGTCGAAGAACACCCCCCGGTGAAACAACCACAGGATGCGGTCCCCCTCTCGGAAGTCCTTCTCCAGCAGATCGAGCGCCCGGGACCGCTCCCCCAGGGCGGCGTAGAGCATCGCGAGATGCGTCGCAGAGGTGTAGGACTTCGCCTCACCCCGTTCGACCTCGGCGGCCACCGTTCGGGCGGCCTCGGGCCGTCCGATCAGCGCGTTGAGGAGCGCGTGGTCGAACTGTTCCACATCGCTCGCGCCGACGAGCGGCGTGTCGGCCTCCCGGAGGGCGTCGTTCCTCCGCCCGGCCGCGACGTAGAACAACCCGAGCATCGTATGGCCCCGGACCGACGCGGGATGGTTGTCGCGGGCCTTTTCGGCATAGGCGAACGCCGCGTCGAAGTTCCCGGACTCGAGCTCGGCCCACGCCAGGGTCCCCTGTTGGCTGTCGCGGCCAGGGTCCAGCCGGATCGCCCGTCGACAGGTCTCCTTGGCCTCGTCGAAGCGTTCGAGCACGATCAGAAGGAGCGTGAAGAAACGGTAGGCGACGGCATTGCTCGGGTTGAGCGCAATCGCCTTCTCGAATTCGCTCTCCGCAAGTTCCCAGTCGTGGTCGAACTGGAGAGCGATATTGGCGAGGGCGGCATGGGCATCGGAGGACCCGGGGTCGAGCTCCAGGGCCCGCGCGACGAGTGCGCGCGCTTTGGGCATGACGTCGCGCATGGGAAGGAAGTCCCCGGCCGCGATGACGTAGAGATTGGCCCACGCAGCGAAGGCCTCCGCGAACGTTGGGTCGAGCCGAGTCGCCTCCTCGAAACAGCGGACCGCCTCCTCGATCACGGTCTCGTTCGGCTCGCTCGCGGCCACCAGTCCCCGCAGATACAGGTCGTAGGCCGTCGGGTTGGCCGTGGGCCTCCGAGCGACGCGAGCCTGGCGCGTCTTGGAGATCTCGAGTCGCAGGGCCGCCGCCGTCCGTTCGGCGATGTCGGTCTGGACCGCGAACACGTCGCCGACGTCCCGATCGTAGCTGCTGGCCCAGATGTGGTGCTGCGTATCCACGTCGATCAACTGCAGCGTGATCCGAATCCGCTGACCCGCCTTGCGAACGCTGCCCTCGAGGATCGTGTCGACCCCGAGCTCCGACCCCACTTGGGCGATCGACTTGGGCGCCGATTTGTACGCGAATACGGAGGTCCGCGCGATCACGTGGAGGCCCTCTACCTGGGACAGCTGGGAAATTAGCTCCTCCGTGAGCCCGTCCGCGAAGTACTCGTCGTTCGGATCGGGGCTGATATTGGCGAGCGGTAGAACCGCCAGGTTGAGGCCGCCGGCCCCCGTACGCCCAAGGTCTCCGTCCGCTCCGAGCTCCAGGGCAGGACGACCCGATACACGCTCATCGGGAGGCGAATGTTCTTGAGGGTGACCGGGGGAAGCTTTGCGAACTGAGTCGAAAGTTTGTTCTGTACTTGGTCGTAGACCTGCTGCGAGATGGAGATCCCCTCCGGGTCCGCCAGGGGCTCGATCCGCGAGGCGATGTTCACGGCATCTCCCAGGAGGTCGCCGTCGACCTCGACCACGTCCCCGACGTGAATCCCGATCCGGATCCGGATCTTTCCCTCGTCCGCCGAGGCCGCGTTGGAATCGCGCAAGAATCGCTGGAGCTCCAGGGCGCACCGAGTTGCGTCGAGCGCGCTATCGAACTCGACCAGGAATGCGTCTCCGACGGTCTTAATCTCCCGCCCGCGAAATTTCGAGAAGAGGGGGCGGAGAAGCCGGTTGTGCCGGTCCAGCATCGCGAGTGCGGACGATTCGTCCGCCTGAGCCAGCGCCGAGTATCCGACCATGTCCGTGAACATGATGGCGGCCAGACGACGGCGCGATTGGGTTACGCGCTCCGAACTCGGGCTCTCCATATCCAACGCCTCGCGAAGTATCGATGGGGATACCACGTACCCTCAGAGCGCCTATCAGGTTTCTACCGGCGCGACGATCACGGTACGGTGTGGCCACCGGGAGCATCGGTGTCTCCGCCGGCTTGGGGGTCCGCCCTCAATCGGCCGACGAGCGGCTCGTTCCCGCACGATTATGGCAAGGGCGCTCTATGGCCGGCCATCGAGGCAGTAGCATGACAGCCCCCGACGTGGCCCAACTGCGCGACGAGTTCAGGGAACCTCACGAGCTGGTGCGAACGTCAGACGGGAAGATTCTCTTCCTGCGAAGCTGGCCCGGTACCGCCGGGAACGACCTCGCCGTCCTCGTGTTCCATGGGGTCACGGCGTACAGCGAGCCATACGGGAAACTGATGGCGGAAGAGTTGGCACGATCGGGTCCGAATGTGTTCGGGATGGACCTGAGGGGCCACGGGAGGTCCGACGGAGTACGGGGAGACTACCCTGGTCCCGATAGGCTGTCGAAGGACCTGTGCGAGGCGCTCACCGTTCTGAAGGCTCGCTTTGCCCACGTCGTGGTACTCGGTCACAGCCTCGGCGTCCTCTTGGCGGGGATCACGGCGCAGAACTGTCATGCGTCGGTCGATGGGCTCATCCTCATCAGTGCGGGGCGGCAGGTCCGACCGGGGGCGTACCACAACCCAGGAGCCGGCCCCGCTCTCAAGGCGCTCCTGGGCCTCACCTTGTTCCCGGCTCGCACGTGGATCGAGTACAACCGCCCGGGGATGCTCGGACGCGACGATCCGCTCTTCAATTTTTGGTACTCCGCCCGGTTCTATTCGTCCGTCTATGGGACCAGCGCCGGCTCGGTCGTCCGGAGGTTGAGGAGGAACCAGATCGACTCGCCGAATCTCGCGTCGTTCGGGAAGCCCGGCGTACCCGTCCTGGTCGGGGTCGGGGACCAGGACGAGCTCTTCTCAGTGGATTCGGCCAAAGCCTTCTTCGAGTCCATCGGATCCGACCGGAAAGAGTTCTTCGTAATTCCCGGAGCGCGACACGCCGCATTCCCCCCTGGGTCTTGGGGTCCGCTCGTTGCTTGGCTGGGGAAGCACTATCCGACGAAGTCCGGAGGGTCGGGCGGAACCGCCGGTTCCTGACGGGGTGGAGAATCGGCTTGGACCATCGGTGCCCCTAGACCCGGTCGGGGCCCTAGCCTCTCCGCGGGTGGACCGGGAAGCCCCCATCGCGGGCGGTGGCAGAACCGGACCCTCGTACGATTTGAACTCCCTTCCGAAGCCTCGGTATGGAGCCATCGAATCGTCGAATCCTTCCGCGACCCACTCGCGGCCGGCGTCCGGGGGGAGATGCGGTTTCCGGACGGCGATTTCTCACTTACTTCGGGTGGATCCCCAAGAACTTCGCGAGAACGTCGACCATCCCGCCTCCGAGGTCCTCGTAATCGTACGTCACGTTGACGATCGGCTGGGGGACGTGGATGAGTCGACCCAGGTCGACCGGGCTCCCGTCCAGAACGATCTCCGCCGAGGAACGACGGATCGTCTCCTCGAGCTCCCGGATCTGTTCGGGGCTATACCCCATCGCGGGAAGGATACGCTCGAGGTGCGGATAGTCCGCGTAGACCCGCACCAGACTTCCGACCGCGGTCGCCCGGGCGTCGACGATCGTTGCTCCGTACCTCTGGGCCGTCAGGGTCGCGGCACCGTACTTCATCCCGCCGTGGGTGAGGGTCGGGCCGTCCTCGACGACCAGGACCCGGCGCCCCCGCAGGCGTTCGCCGTCGGCGACGCCGAGTTGGAGGGCGCCCCGCACTACCCGGGCCCTCGGGTTAGCACGGGCGGCGTTCTCCTCGACGGTCCGGACGTCCTCGGGTTTGGCGGAGTCGGTCTTGCTGACGACGATCACGTCGGCCATCCGGAAGTTGGTCTCCCCCGGATAGTAGCTCAGCTCGTGGCCGGCCCGGTGGGGGTCGGCGACGACGAGCTGAAGGTCGGAGGCGTAGAACGAGGTGTCGTTGTTGCCGCCGTCCCAGAGCACGATATCGGCCTCCTTCTCGGCCGCGCGGAGAATCGGTTCGTAGTCTACGCCGGCGAAGACCACCGTGCCATCCCGGAGATGAGGCTCGTACTCCTCGCGTTCCTCGATGGTGCAGTGGGCGCGATCGAGGTCGTCCATCGTCGCGAAGCGCTGGACCGCCTGCGCCTGAAGGTCTCCGTAGGGCATCGGGTGACGCACGATGACCACCCGCCGTCCTTGGGACCGGAGGTATCGGGAGACGAAACGCGTGAGGGGGCTCTTCCCCGCCCCCGTGCGGACGGCACAGACGGAGATCACCGGTTTGGTCGAACGGACCGCCGTCGCCCGCGGGCCGGGTAGGAGGTAGTTCGCCCCGGCGGCCCCTACGATCGACGCCTTGTGCATCACCTCGACGTGAGGGAGGTCGGAATAGGAAAGTACGGCCAGGTCGACCTTCTCCCGGGTGATGAGGGCGGCCAACTCCGACTCCGGGACGATCGGGATTCCGTTCGGATAGCCAGGTCCAGCCAAGCCGGGTGGGTACGTCCGTCCAGCGATGTTCGGGATCTGGGCCGCGGTGAACGCGACCACCTGGTATTCGGGGTGCCCTCGGTAGAGAACGTTGAAGTTGTGGAAGTCGCGGCCTGCGGCTCCGATGATCACGACTCTCGTAGGCGGCATGGCGGATTCGTACGCCCTCAAGAGAATAAAACCCCAAGTGGAGCCGGTCCGTTACGCGGTCCGGGACGGGGGCGCCGGGCGTCGCAGATGACCCCATCGATTGGATTTCGACCCTTTCGGGAGGTCCACGAACCGGGATCTCTTTGGAACACCCGGCACAGAGAGGGTTGGACGTTTCCTCCTCGCGGTCAGTCCTGACGGATCCATCCCGAGTGGCCTCCCCGAAGGGTCCCCGCGCGTCGCCTTCCCGCACCCGGGGTCATCGGACCCAAGGCGCACTGTCAATTCTGTTTGAGTTGAAGGCTATATGCTCCGGAGGGAGCAGGAATTCCCGGGTTCTGGAGGCCGAAGTATGACGTTTGTGGACGATCTGACCCTGGTGCTCGACCTGCTGATCTTGGTCGCCTGTGTCGTGTTCTACACGGGGTTCATGGTGTGGCTCGAGATGCGCCGAAAGGACCGCGTCCGCGCCTATAGCCATCTCCGCTCGGGAGCGATCCTCTTGGGCTCTCTCGGAGCGATCCTGGGCCTCATAGCTCTCTGGGGGGAGATCGCGTGGCCGCTGAGCGTCGTGGTCAACGGAACCAACGTCCTGGCGGCATACGACCTGCTCTTCTTCGATACGCTGACGATGCTCGCGTTCCTGCTGGTGTCGTTCGCGATCGCGGTGCACTTCCGCCTTCCGACGCACTTCGTGGGAATGCTGGGGGTCGTCATCGGGGCCTCGATCGTCTACTACGGGTATCGCGCCTGGACGCTGTCGCTGACGCTGGACCCGCTCGAGACGCTGTTGCTCTTCCTCGGGTTCGGCGCGGTCGCGATCGGGACCTATCCGATCTTGCTCTACGTCGACTGGTTTGTCGTGGGCCCGTCGGTCCCGGGAGCGGACCCGCTCCCGAGCGACCCGACGCCCCGGTATCCGATGATGTGGAACCTGCTGATCGGGGCGTTCCTGCTCCTGCTGGTCCTCGCCGGGGTCGCCGCCCTGTTCTACGGGTTCGACTCGGCGTGGGCCCACCTCGCCGCACCGCCGTGAACCGGGCCAATCGGAGGCCGTCGAGAGACGCACCGGCCGGAGTGCACGAACCCGGAGCCCAACGCCTTCCTGGTTCCCCCGGCCGGGCGACCCCTCCCTCACCGGGCGCAGCTCTCCTCGGCAGCCCTGGACTTCGTGACCCAAGACAGGAGCATACCGGTTGGAGTAAGACCGGGACGATCGACGGGGGGAGCCGGCACTTTGGATCGGTCGGCCTGGGTTGGGGAACGGACTTGACAGCGGGGCCACCCAGGCCGTCTACGCCTTCGAGATGGCCATCAACATGTGGCCCCGGGTTCGGCTCTACGTCTTGAGGGCTTCCCGAAGCAAGGAGAACGATTCTGCAGCGTGCCGAGAGTTGGAGGTCCCCACGACGACCGACGTGAGATAGGCCTTGCGTCGGGTAAGATACTCGATGGCTTCGGGCAGCGGGACTAGACCCGCCGCCAGGACGCTGATCGCGACAAAGCGGACCCCGGTGGCCTGCTCCGCCGCTCGCTCGCAGGACGCTCGGTCCGGAGTCATCTGGAATCCCAAGGGATTGAAGGGGGCCATGACGAGGGGTGTTTGGGCCAGACCGAAATGTTCTCGGGCGGAGAGCAGCATCGAAAGGTTCAGGGTCTGCAGACCCGCCCGAACGCCGCGGTGACGTTCGACGGCTTCGCAGAACGACCGAAGGAGGTCGTAGGCCCGGAAACTGAGGAGCATGTCGGTGAAGGTCTCGCCCAGGAAGACCGCATCGACCGTCCAGTTCTTGGGAGCCGTGGATCGGATCTTCGACAGTTCGACGTCGATGTAGAGCTCGAGGGCCGCGAAGGGGTCCGACGTGAGCGCCGTCGCCCCTCCCTTGAGCAACGTGCGGGCTTTGGAGACCCAGGAAAGATCCTCGAGGATGGCACTGACCAACCCGTAGGTCCCTTTGCTCACAAAGACCGGCCAGTACTTGTCGAGGGCCGGGAGCAATGGGTACAGTTTGAGTTTCCCCGTCTCGCCCGAGTCGCGCGCCGCTTTCAGCAGGTCCGTGACCCGGGCGCTTGGAGAGAAGGTGAACCCTTCGGCGCCGGCCTGCATCGCCGACCGGATCACTTCCAAGGGGTGAGTGGATTCACCCCCGCGCATCTTCTCGCGAGCCCGGTCGGCGGACTGGTGATCGACCCCGACCAAAGGATTAACGCCCAGGATGAGTGGAACGACCAAGGGTCACCCCCCCGACCCGGCCGTCCGGATCCCATCCAGTACCCGGTTCGCCCGGACGCCCGCCTCGAACGTGACCTGAGGCTTTCTCCCTGAGGAAACGGCTTCGGTGAAATCCATATCGATCAGAACATTTTCCACCGAACCCAGTAGGATGGGGAGTCGTCCCACGAGCTGCGAGGCGTGCATGGTTCTCGCCACGGGGGCCGCGCCGGACGGCCGGGAGAAGATGCTCAGCGAGTCTTGGGTAACGGTGATCCCTCCCCGAGAACCGTACACTTCGATACGGAGGTCGGCCGGGTCGAATCCCCACATGCTCCATCCCACTTCGAACAAAGCAAGGTCAACCTTCTCGAATTTCAGCCACGCGGAGGCATAGTCTTCGCACGAACGGGAGAACATGCGCACGGTCTGATGTCCGACCACCTTCGGTTCACCGAACAGAGAGATCATCGTGTCCAAGAGATGGACCCCCAACTCGAGCGCCGCCCCCCCCGAATCCGGTTGGAACCTCCAGCCTTCTCCCGGCTCGAAGATCGCCGAGGCGAAATGGTGCGCCCGTGCCAGGAACACGTCCCCAATCTCTCCCGCGTCGATCAGCTCCTTGGCCTTCCGGACGGTGGGGAGGAATCTTCGCTGGAACCCGACTCCGGTGATCGTTCCGGCCCGTTGTGCCAGATCGGCCATCTCGACCGCTTCCTCCGTATTCATCGCGAGCGGCTTCTCCACAAACAGTGCGCGCGGCCGGTTCGGGCCGTTCAAGATCTCTCGGGTCAACGGAAGGTGGGTGGCGGGAGGCGTACAGAGGTAGACAATATCCGGCCGCTCCCGACGGAGCATTTCTTGGGTATCGGAGTAGAAATGAACTGTCGAAATCGCCTTGGACCCAATTCGCAAGAGTCGTGTCTCCTGGTCCACGGCGGCTACCAATTGACACCCTGGCAGGGACGCAACAATCCCGGCGTGGAGCGCTCCAATACCGCCCAGTCCGATGACAGCGATTCTCAGGTCGGTCATTTCCGCACTTCTCGGTGACCGGGGGGCCGCGCCGAGCCCGGGAACTGCGTCGAACAAAGCCGGGGGTGTTCGCAGCGCGGGAACCAATCGGCCGCTCGAAAACGTCGACTCGGAGACCTCCGAGGGCGGAGGACCCCGTTCGCGGCCTTGTCTCCCTCGGAGTTGGTCCTCGGGCCACCGGACGACGTTCGGGACCCGAGGCCGGCCCCTCCGGTTGTAGGTCGAGTGAACAAGCCGGGGTCCCCATCGACCGGTCGGGCCCCAGGGGGCGTCAAGCGCGGCACGAGTTCCGAAGGGCCGAGCGCACGATTTCTTCGGTCCCTGGTTTTACCCCAGAGCGAGAGATCTCGCCCCATGCGAGGGGATCGAGGTGCCCTCCGAGGCCAGGCCTCAAGCGGACGTAGGGCCGGAGGGCTTGGAGGCACGCGCGTCCATTGGTCCGCACGGTATAATCTCTCGTAGGCCTTCGCTCACTTCACAAGATCTTCTGACCGCGGGGTGCCCAGCATCCAGCGCGGGGTCTGCGTCCCGTAGGGGGGAGACCGGTTCGCCTCTCGCGGGGCGAGGCGATCGAGAGTGGACCCGAATCATCCTTCCACCCCCGAAGAGGCCGTGCCGAGCCTTGACGTGGGAGGGCACCTCCAGACCGGAGTGTATATCAACCCTACCGGCTGAAGAAAGGTGGGTTACGCTCCCCTTCCCAATCCGGAGGCAAATGCAACCCGCAGGGAGGCCGTAGAACAATGCAGTCCGTACTGATCACCATTCCGGTCCGCAATGAGGCCGTGATGCTGGACGCTACCTTCCGGCAACTGTACCATGGGATGGCAGGCTCGGGACTCAACTACCGGCTGTCCATCGCGGAGGACGGCTCGACCGACGGAACGCCGGACGTCATCCGCCGGCTCAAGACGGAATTTCCCAAACTTCTCGTGAGCACCGGTCCCGCCCGTCGGGGGAGGGGGCTGGCACTTCGCCAGTTGTGGTCGGAAGTCGACGCCGACATCTATGCCTTCGTGGACGCGGACCTGGCCGCGGGTCCGCCGGCGCTGCTGAAGGTAATCTCGGAGGTCGAGAATGGCGCCGATGTCGCGACGGGTTCCCGGGTACTGCGACGGGGCCCTGGTACGGAGACCACCCCTCCGTCAGTTGGTGTCGCGGGCCTACAACCGGTTTGTCCGCATGACTTTCGGGGAGAACATTCGAGACCACCAGTGCGGACTCAAGGCCTTCACCCGAGACGCCAAGACGCGACTTCTCGCGATGTCGCAGGAGGATAGCTGGGCCTGGGACACCGAGGTCCTTGTGCTCGCCAAGCGCTCGGGGATGCGGGTCGTAGAGGTCCCGGTCGAATGGTACGAGCACCGCTGGACCCGCACCCCGATCCGCCGTTTGCTCTCCGACGTCTACTTGCATGGAACATCGATTCTGCGAGTGAAGAGCGGCCTCGAAGAGACCATGCGGCTGAACCGGATCAGTTCTCCCATGGGGTCTTCGGTCAGTTCCGTGGAGTTGGCGGCCCCCAAGGATTCGGGCAGTGGTTTCGTCCGGTAGGCCTCCCCTCCTCCTCACGAATTACCGGGGCGGTGGGATCGGCGACTTTGGACTTACCTTCGAAGCGCACCTAAAATCTCGCCTGAAATCGTTGGAGACGGAGGAGACCTCCGTCGACGGCCGGGGGTGCGTACGGCAAGCGACCCGGGCCGCCCTGCATCGGGGGCCGCTCATCGTCAACCTCGGACTCACCGCGTGGGGGAGGTCGGGCGTGCGCAATTTTCTCGGCTACACCGCCGTGGGAGCGCACGAGACCTTCGGGTCGCCCACCACCGTCATCGTCCATCACGCCATCGAGATCTTCGACCTCGACGATACCGGTTACGAGGTCACCCCGCTGGTGAGGGCTGGAGCTCACGCCGCGCTGGGACGAGTCCGAAAGTGCAATCTCGTCGTCTTCTCGCCCCGGCTCTTGGAGATCCTCAGGAACTTCTACGGCGCCCGGCGTGTCTGGCTGGTCCCGCACCCGGCCGAGCGGACACGCTGTGGGGTGACGGGGCGACCGACCGAACCCCCGAAGGTCGTGCACGTCGGGTACTGGGCGCCCTACAAGGGCATCGACCGGTTCGTTCAAGTGGCCGACCGTATGAGAGATCGAGCCGAATTCGTGCTCATGGGCCGACCGCACACCGCCTTGAGCGCGGACGAGGGGTTCCGCCAAAAGGTCGACGAGTGGACCACCCAAGCCCAACGCGCCGGCGTGCGATTGACGGGGTTCCTGACGGAGGAGCAGTTGGACGCCGAATGCACCGGGACGACCGTCGGCCTACTCCCCTATACCTCGATGAGTGGAGCGAGTGGTAGCTTCAACCTGTTCGCGAGCCGGGGCATCCCCGTGGTGGCCACCGACCTTCCCGAGTTCCGGTACTTGGAAACCGTGGGCGCGGGCATCCGCATCGCTCCGGCGACCGTGGAGGGACTTTCGTCCGCGGTAGCAACTCTCCTGGAAGATCGGGAACAATGGCTCGAGCTCTCCCGTCGGCAAGGAGAGTTCGTCGAAAAGTACTCCTGGGATCACTTCGTCGAGGAGCTGTTGATGCGTTCGGGGAGGGCGGCCTCACCGCGCACCGACGCCCGATAGACACGCTGGCAGGAGCGGGAGAGAAAGGTGACCGAGGACCGGGGTGATCGAGTGGCCCGACGTTTCCTCATGTATGTCCCGAATTCGGAGCTCACCCCGTTCCACGATCGTTCCCCGTGGCTCATGTTTCCCCGGTCCTTCCGGGAGCTGGGATACGAATCGACGTTGGTGTGTGGCCGGTTTGCCGGGGAACCGCCCCCGGGAATCCATATCGTAGAGACCTCTCTGGTGGTGAAGGACACTCGGGCGGGAGGTCGGCTCCGCTCCCTGATGGAACCGTTGCTCGCCTTCCGGGAAATCGTTCGACAGCGGCCGGACCTGGTGATCATCGGTCCGATCCGCTCCTCCCTATTCACTGCGCTCCCGTTGGTCGGCCTGTACCGTTGGTTCGAGGCTCGGGGTCGCTCCTCGCGAACGAAGTTCATCCTCAAGGCCGACTGGAGCCTCGACGAGACCGGATTGAGCGCTAGTGAGGCGGTCCTCTCCAGGGGGTTGCTGGTTGCCTCGACCCACCTCCTGGACCTCGTCAGCATCGAAACCACGTGCGGCGTCCGGCGCGCGCAGGAGCTCCCGGGCATCCGGCCCGAGAAGGTCGTACGTGTGCCCTTGGCCTTCCCCCAGGGAACGTTGGAGCGAATACCGTACGAACACGGCCCGCGAGAGCCGGTCATCCTGTGCGTGGCGCGGATCGCGCGCATGAAAGGCCAGGACGTCCTCGTGAGGGCGTTCGCTCAGCTCGCCGGTCGCTTCCCAGCGTGGTCCCTGCGATTGGTGGGGCCCGTGGACGATCCGGCGTACCAGGAAGAGCTCGTGGCCCTAGCGGTGGACCAGGGAATCACGGAACGAGTCGTCTTCTCCGGCTTCCTGCAACAGGCGATGGTCGATCGCGAATTCTCCCGTGCGTCGGTATTCTGCCTTCCGTCGGTGCATTCGGAGAGCGGTGGGCAGGTGAAGTACGAGGCGACCGCCTTCGGGCTCCCTATCGTGACGACGGACGTGCCCTGCGGTCCCGATGCGATCGAGATGGGATGCCTCGTTGCGCGCTCCCGGGATGCCTCGGACCTCGCTACCCAACTGGGGCGATTGATGGGAGACGAACGCGAACGCGAGCGGGTGTCGAACGGGGCCCAGTCGAAACTGGGCTCCTACCTGGACCTGGTCCGGACCTATCTTTCCGCCACGTCCGCGTAATAGGAGAGAGGTGGACGTCTAACCTTATGCTCCTACCGGATGTCGAGACGGGCTGGAGCGTGGGTGGCGCGGGTCCCACGTCGATTCACTGATGCGTCTAGATTGGGCGTGGTCCCCCGTGAGGAAGGTGCTCTTCCGATGGCCCATAGTAAGCCAGCTGTTGGTGTTGGCGGCCCTCGATCTCGCGATCCACTGGACCCTGCTCACTGAACTCAATGGGTACCTCTCCTGGGTGAATTTCCTCGTACCGTTCACCGCGTCGCAATACCCCAGCGGGCCGGCGCTCTCGTGGAATCCGTTCCAGTACGGCGGGACGCCGGTGGGTCTCCCGTTCGCGTACCTTTCCAATTATGTCGAGGCTCTCGGGCCGTTGTCACTGTTCTCCGCGCTCCTTGGCGCGACGTGGGGCGCCAAGCTCTACATCCTGCTGTCGACGTTGTTCGTAGGCGCCACCGCCCTGCTGTTCGCTCGGACCATGATCCGCCGTCCGATCGCCCAGCTCGTGGCCGCGGTGTTCCTGATCGCCGGACCGTTCCAAATCTCGCTCTACGGGCAGGGCGACTACCAAGCGTTCGTGGCCGAGGGCCTCGTCTTTCTTTCTCTGTGCGCCGCGTACCTGGGGGTTCGACATCCCTCCCAGAGATGGCTTTGGTTTCCCACGTGTGCCTGGCTGATCATCTTCACCTTCCAGACCCCACAGGCGTTTCTCCTCGGCCTCATCCTCATCGCCTGCCTGCTGCCCGTCTATGTCCGTGACTGGCACCTGTCGATCGGTCCGACGGGCTTTCGGTACGGGGTCCCACCTCCGGCCCCTGCGGACGGCGCCGGTAGGAGTTGGAAGGTCCGGCTGATAGGACCCTTTCGTCGAAATACGAAGCTACGGAACATTCTCCGCGAGCTCGGAGCCTTGGCGACTCGGCTCCCCGGGTTGATCGCCGTAGCCGCGGTCATCATCGTACCCGCGTACGTGACGTTCTACGTACTGGGCGCGGGCGCGACGGCCGCTTCGTCCAGCCTGGCGTTGCCCCTCACGACGTTCATCGATTACAGCCGTAATCCGCTCTCGTTGTTGACCCTCTATGCGTACTTCAATCTGAGCCCGACCATGGTCCGTTCCGGCGCGGGGGGCCCGCTGGCTCTCTGGGCATGGACGATCGCCTCTCTGGCTCTATTGAGCCTCATCTGGATCGGATATCTATTCACCCGTGACCGGCGGTTGCTCTATTTTCTCGGCGTCTCGATCGTCGTCGCTCTGTTCGGGGCGGGACCCGCCGGTCCGTTCTCCGGTCTTGCCGACTTCCTGTACCTTCGGTTCCCCGGCTACGCCGCCGTGAACGCGTCCTACTATTGGGATTGGTTCGTGATAACCCCGCTCTATGCCCTGATGCTGGGGGTTCTCCTCGAGGGCGTTTTGGCCCCCAGATCGAACGTGCCGCCACCGCCGAATCCCAGGCCCGCGGTCCCCCCGAAGCGGGGCCTAGCCGCGGTCTTCTATACCCTTCGAAACGGACCGCGCCGGCCCTGGTGGCCGACCTACCGGCGGGACGTGACGGTCGCCGTGATCGTGCTCCTCAGCGTGGGGGTCCTCATCCCGATCGCGAACGGGGCGTATTACGCTCCGCCCAACGGGATCCACCAGGCATCCTATCCGAGCGAATACGACCAGATTCCGAGCCTGCTGCAGCGCCTGATCGGCAGCACCTACGCCGGCGTCGCGCTCTTCAATCCGGACGTGAGCTGGTTCACGTCCAATTCCACGGAGGCCGTTCCGAATGCGTTCTTCCTGTTCCCCACGGTACGGACGGCCGGAGTCCCGGTGTACCTAGCGCCCGCGATCCAATCGAACTTCTACTTCTATTGGTTGTATGATCAATTCTATTCCAACTCGACCCGGTACGCCGGTCAACTTTTCGCCCTGGCCGGGGTCGAGTACCTCCTCGTGTTCTACGGAACTCAGTCCGCGTCCTTCAATCCGCATTTCCTTCCCTTCTCCTATGGAAAGAATGCGAGCCAACTGATGCGGTACCAGGCGGATATCGTACCGGTAGTTGAGGGGAAATCCTTCGCCATTTACCGCGACCTGGCCTTCAACGGAGCCGCGTTGGCCGACCCCCACCTTTCGTTGGTGACGGGACCGGGGTATGACGAGCTCAACGCGTTGGCCTACGCCGGCATCGACCTCGCCAACCAGTCCTGGCTGTTCCCGAGCGACCTCCCTTCCAACGATTGCTCGGCCGAGCTGGGTCGAGTGGAACGAGCGTACACGGCTACCCCCAATGCCCTCATCGGGATCGCGCTGCAGTGCGACCATGTTTCCGTCGCAGACCCGTTGCCCGAGACCAGCCTCTCCTCCGCCCCCACGCACACGTGGGTTCCCTCCACCAACGACTTCGGAGTCCCGATCATGGAGTCGTGGCCGGAGCCGTTGGCGGTGACCGAGGGGGGTCCGAACTCGATCGGCCTCCCCATTTCCGCGGAGACCTGTACCGGGGGCTGCACGATCTGGTTGCCGATTCGATTCAGCGGCGACGGCGGTTCGCTCACGTTCGGCTGGCGGGGGGCCTCCTGGAACGTCCTAACGGACGTCGGGTTCGACCGTCTCAACAACTCGATGGTGTGGGTTCAATTGCCGTTCGCGGTGACCTCCTCCGGAACGCTCTCCATCACCGGGTGGGGGGGATGGAATGCGATCGGGTCGGGGTATGTGTTCGCCTCCCCGGGGGGTTCGTCTCCCAGCTCGCCCATGGATTGGCTGAATCACACCCTGGCTCAAACGACCGTGGTCCAGGTGACTCCGGCGTCGCTGATCAACCTCGAGAACACCTCGGGAAACCGAGGAGGATTGCAGTACCTCCGTTTCGTCCCCAACGCCACGGTCAACGCCTTCCCCGGAAACCAGGGGATCGTGGTTTCCGAGATCGGTTCCGCTCCGGTGCACGTATACTTGCCGATGACCAAAGCCACCGGGCCGGGATGGGTCGCGCTGCTGGCCCGCGCGACGGCCTATGGCTATCTCACCGCGACGTTCGAAGGCTCCGCCGAACCCGAGTTGATCGGATTCGATTCCGGGGACTACAACAGCTCTCACAACGTCTGGCAAACGATCATGATCCCGTGGAACGACTCAACGCCGAACCTCGAATCCGGCATGAACCTGAGCCTCGAGAGCGGCACCCTATGGTTGGCCGAGGCGTGGTTCGTGCCCGAGGCGATCCCCGGCTCGAGCACGCCGA
Source organism: uncultured Thermoplasmata archaeon (assembly GCA_963809035.1). Classification (GTDB taxonomy): domain Archaea; phylum Thermoplasmatota; class Thermoplasmata; order Lutacidiplasmatales; family UBA184; genus Lutacidiplasma. The sequence continues at coordinate 7,628 of CAWEHV010000001.1, read as the reverse complement.
CGCCGGTCGCTCGCCCCTCGTTCGGACCGCCCACCCTGTTCGCACCCCTAACCACCTCCGTATCCAGCTGGTCCGCCCGCCTTTCGCCTTCCGGATACCTTTCGGTCACCGCCAACGGCACCTTCGCCCCGGCCAGCGGGTTCGGCCATTTCCTCTTGAGCATCGATTTGGCCGATACCGCTCCGCCGGGCGCGGCCATCGCTCTGTCCGCGAACGTCACTCCCGGCCTCTGGGTCTCGGCCAGCGACGCCGCCGTCAGCTACCGGTCCGAGGGGGGATTCACCCTGTTCGGACCCTCGTTCCAAAACGACGAATTCCTCGCATCGAACAACCTGACCTTCGATATCGAGTCCTACGGCGATTTCCCCAGCGGGAACAACACGTTCCAAGTCGCCGCACGGTTCGCGTTCGTCGATCAGCCCCTCGTGTGGAACGTCACCGACTTCGCGGCGGGTCCTCCGCTGGCGATCTCGGCCGATGGGCAGGGGTACCAGGTCGCGGCCGACGGGGCCTCGCTGGTTCTCGTCCGCGTAGCGGATTATCCCGGTCTCACCACCAGTGGGAATGCCGGCCTGGGACCGGCGCTGGGGACGCTGGACACGCTCCTTTGGAATCCCGCGAACCAGACCGACATCGAGGTCTATCCCGGCGCCGTCGAGTTCCTGTACCTCGAGCGTCGCCCTCTCCGTCCTCGCCACGGCAGTGTGGATGGGCGTGGAGCTCGGGGTGAGACGACACCGCGTCCGAGCGGCCCGGAGGAACCCGGTCCCTCCCTGACGACCCCGGTCAGGGGCCGCGAGTCCATCGGGAGCGAGCCGGCCGAACCTACGATCGCATCGCATTCAGATAGACCTCGGTATACGAAGTCCGGACCTCCGACGGGTCGAACTTCCGGATGCGTTCCAAGCCGGCGGCCGCAAGGCTCGCCGCCGCATCGCGGGATTCCACGACCGAGCGCACGGAGTCGGCGAACTCCGTCGCTCCGGTCTGCGGCGGTACGAGGCACGCCGCCCCTCCGAGGACCTCCGGCGCGGGAGGATTGGCGAGCGCGACGATCGGGGTTCCCGAGGACATCGATTCTAAGAGCGGGATACCGAAGCCCTCCCGGAGCGAGACGTGGAGGTACGCATCCGCGGCATCGAAGTAGTGGGGATATTGGTCTTCCGTCACCCGTCCCTCATTCCGAACGCGCATCGGCCGGCCCGGGAGCGGGTGACCGATCCTCACCAACAGGTACTCCGGAGGAAGGGCTTCGACCACTCGGCGCAGCATCGCGTGATTCTTGTACGCCGCACCGCTCGCCACGTTCAGAACGATCCTTCGATCGAGAGGCAACCCCAGTCGGGTGCGGCTTTCTGCCTTGGACCGGGGGCGGAAACGTCCCTGGTCGACCCAGAGAGGGATCACGGTCGAATCGAGGCCGGTCCACTGCCCGGAGCCTCGTGCGAGTATAGGCGCTGGGCGAGACGATCTCCCGGCACCGCTTGAGGAAGCGGGGTGTTCGCAGCCAGTCGACCATCGAGTACCCCTCCACCAGGAGGAGCGGAGGCTGGGTGCTCAGGAGGGAACCGAACGTGCGTAGGCCGAAGTCCATGACCGTCGCAACCGACCGCTCGACGCGGGCGGCCATGTCGTAACTCGCTCCGCACAGATGGATCAACGGTCGCGTGCCCTTCAGCTGGCGCGAAAAGGTACGTTCGTTGTACCGCAGGACGCCGGGCACCCCGAGACGGGACTGGGCATATCGCTGTTCCGGCATGCGCTGGTGAGGAGGGGCGTCGGGGCAGCGGAAGTAGTAGAGGTTTCGAACTTCGATCTCAGGGAACGACTCACGGAGGAGGTCGTGGAGGTTCGTCACATAGACCCCGATCCCGCTGAGCGGGGGTTGGTCCGTGACGAGGATCACCTTCGCACTCGCCGACTCCATGAATCCCTCCACTCAGCGAACTAACGAGGTCAGAGCACGTGAGCGCTCGCCCAGGCCTCCTCGACCCCGGAGAATATCATCTCTCTGCTGTGCCGGCGCGGCCCCCGGGGCCCCAGGACCCGACTCGCGAACCCCGGCTGAAACCGATCCCTCCCCGAATCGGGTCCAAGCGACGCGCAGTCCAGACGCGGTCGAGGTGCGCCGAGCCGAGGACGACCGGGGAAACGCGGGGGACCGGTCGAGCGCTCGTCCGCCCCGTCCGGTGAGCCCTCAGTGGAGGGTGAGGAAAACGAGACCTGTGAGAGCGGCCGGCACGGCGAGCGCCCCGAGGACCCAGAGTCGAGTCGTCCCCCGACGACCAAAGACCTCGGGTCGGTATCGGTCTCCGGCCTCCACGATCGACCGGCTCAAGGGCTACCCTCGACCACCGTCTCGAATAGACGGATCCATCGAGGGAGAACCCGGGTCCACGAGAACTGTTCCACCTGCACCGACCCGGCCCGGGCGAACTTCGCCCGCAGGGCGCCGTCCCGGGCCAGTCGTTCGAGGGCTTTCGCGAGGGCGACGGGGTCGTTGGGCGAACAGAGCAACGCATTCTCGCCTTCGGCCACCACCTCCGGGATCCCGCCGACGCGCGAGGCCACGATGGGTAGCCCGGCGGCCATCGCCTCCAGCAGGACGATCGGGGTGCAGTCGAACAACGACGGAAGGACGAACACGTCGGCGCGAGCGTACTCCTTCAACAGTTCCGCCCGGGAGAGTGGGCCGGTGAGCGCGATGTGGCGCTCGACGTCGAGCTCCCGCGCGAGACGGACGACGAGGGCCCGTCCTCCCCAGTCCTCCCCGACGATACGCAGCCGAAGGCCGACGTGGGAAGGGATCGTCGCGAGCGCGCGCACCAGCGGTTCGAGGCCCTTCTGCTCGGGGTAGAGCCGGCCCACGAACAGCAGGGTCAACCCCTCGCTGGAGGACGTACGGGACGGGAAATCGACGAACTCGCTCAGGTCGATCCCGTTCGGGATCTTGGCGATCCGCTCGGGCCGCACGCCCAACGAAGCTAGGAGGTTCGTCTCGAGGTCGGTATGGGCGACGATCCGGTCGGCGGGCGCCAGGGTGAAGTGGGCGACCGCTCGGGCATAGGCCCACCGACCGGGCGTTCCGCGGCCGGCGTCGAAGTGCGTTTCCACGACGAGGGGGGTCGTGCGAACGCGGCGGGCGAACGCGGCCATCCAAGTCGGCGGCATCCCGAAGGCGTGGGCATGCACGACGTCCGTTTCCAGCCGAAGGACGTCGAGGGCCATTCCGGGGGCGACTAGGCCGAGTCCGTGTGGGGCCGGAATGGTCCGGAACGCGCGGTGTCGACGAACGGGGACCGGGTCGTGGGTGGGTCCCGGGGGAAGACGGTGGAGCGGTCGGTCGCGGGCCAGGTCGGTCGTGACGACCTCCACCGAATGGCCCCGCTCCACGAGGCCCCGTGCGATCGCCTCGACCTGGATCTCCACGCCCCCCAGCGCCGGGGGGTAGCGGTGGGTGACCTCGAGGACGCGCATCGTGCGAGCCGGCCTACGCGTCCGCCGGGACCGGGGAGGGGGCGTTCGATGGCACGGGGTGAAAGGGCCAAGCCGCCAGGAGCCACGGCCGAGGGTTGGATTGGTCCCGGAGGAGGATGAGGAGGAGCTGGACCAGGCTCACGGTCATGAGGACCGCGAAGACGTCGAGGAGGTCGTAGCGCACCGTTCCCCAGAACGAGGAGCTATCGAACGCCTGGACTAGGGTGAACGCTTGGGCGCTCGCCGGAGAGGCGAACCAGATGCCGAGCACGTTGTTGACGAGCAGGTACCCCGATGCGACGACCACCAGGAAGTAGAAGAAACGACGGCGCTGAGGATGGAGGGTGTAGACATCAGCCACGAGCAACGCGAAGGGGTAGAGCATATACTGCTCGTAGAGCCCCCACCGGAAGAGCAGGATGGTCCCGATCACGAAGAGTAGCGCGCGGAGCTGCTGGCCCGGAACGCCCGTCCGCGCCCAACGGGCCGCGTACCAGCCCGCAAGGATGCACGCCGGGACCCAGAGGTGCGCAAGGACCTCGTAGAGGACCGGATGGGCCTGGAGGACCGCAGGGAACGGTCCCAGGTTCGCGAGTTGGGCGTAGTTCATTCCGCCTCCGCCTCCGGCGGTGGAGGAGGTCGTGGTCGCGACCACGCCGGTGAAGCTCCAGCCGGCGGCGAGGAACGCGACGAGGGTCAGGGCGCCGGCGAGGAGCACGCTCGCAACGGGCCAGAACCGCCGTATACCACGGTTCCGGAAGAATTCGAGGGGAAGGAACATCACCGTGATCCACTTGAGGAAGATCCCGAGCCCCCACAGGAGGCTCCGTTGGGCGGCCTGCGACTCGGCCGTGAGGAGGGCGGCGAGGATGAGGGCCGTGGTCACCGGGTCGAGTTGACCCCAGACCGCCCCGATCACGATGTCATACGGAAAGAACGACCAGAACGACAGGGCCGCGACCGCCGCACGAACATTCCCGGTCTCCCGGAGGACGAACCGGTAGAGGAGGACCGAGATCGCCATGTCGCCGGCTATTGGACCCTGCTTCAGCAGGAAGTAGAGAACGAACCGGTTCCCGCCCCCTACGTGTTCCCAGAGCCCGTACGTCCCGCCGAAGATGTCGGGCCAGAAGGGCAGGTACGCGGCCGGGTAGAGGAGCTGATTCGTGTAGCCGAAACTGACGCCGGGGACCGCGGCCCATGCGCCGAGGTACGGGTTGGTCCCGTGGGCGACCACGTACCCCGTCCGGATCCAGACCTCGAGGTCGTACGGATGCCCCGTCCAGAAGGAGAAAGCCTCCCGGATCGCGAGGCCGATCAGCAGGACCGTGGCCGCCGCCGGCCAGGGACGGAGGCCCAACCATCGGCGCGACCCTCCCACGCTTCCCTCCCTCACTGCACCCCGGGCCGACCAAAGGCTCGTCGCCGGGGGGACCCAGGCGGATAGGCCGCCGAACGACGGCTACGGCTATTTGCCACCCCACCGATTCTCCGATGGGAACGGTCATGGCTTCCGAGCACCTGCCCAAACCGGTGCTGCCTCCTCCCCCGTTCTCCGAACCCGTCCCGAATCCGGGGGAGCACGGACTCCGGACGAGCGCCATCGTTTTCGCGTACGACGAGGAAGCCGCGCTTCGGCGGTGCCTCCCCTCGCTCCTCGAGAGCTCGGTCGAGGAGATTCTCGTTATGTACGGGGGATCGGACGGCTCGCAGCACTACCTCGAGTCGCTCCGGGACCCACGTCTCCACCTCGAGCTTGAGCCCACACGAGCCGGCAAGTGGCGCGCGTACAATCTCGCGATCGAGCGGGTCCGGGGGGACCTCGTCTTCCTCATTTCGGGGGACATCTCCTTCCCGCCGACGATCTTCGACCACCTCCGTTCTCGGTTCTCCCCGGACGTCGGCGTAGTGTTCCCCCGGGTGGTCCCGACGAACGTGCGGAACACCGTGAGCGGGTTGGGTGCCGCCCTATGGGACGTGCACGACCGGCGAGATCGTCGCATGCGAGCACGCGGGCCTTCCCATCCATGGGGGGGAGTTGCAGGCGGTCCGGCGTATCCTCCTCGAACCCCTCGCGGGCGTGATCAACGAGGACGCCTACCTCTGCCTCCGCGCCGCGGAACGCGGGTACCGGGTCCTCTACGACCGGGAAGCGGTGGTCCAAAACACCGTCCCCGAGACCTTGAACGACCTGCTCCGCCAACGTCGGCGCGTGAACTACGGCCACCGCCAGCTATCGGCGGGTGGGCTCGACCCCTCGACCCTAGACCGGCTCATCTGGGAGCGGCCGGACCTCTGCCTCGGGGTGCTGGGCCGAGCGGTCGCCCAACGACCGACCAACGCCGTTCGGCTCCCGCTCCTGGCTGCGCTCGAGCTCGTGGCCCTCATCCGAGGGAACCGCGACTTCGTCCGTGGGATCGACCACGGCCGGTGGTCGCTCGTCAGGTCGGGAAAGGACGGACGGTTCCCGGTCCCACCCGGCGAGCCCGCGCGCCGGGTTCCGGAGCACTAGATAAGGTCGAGGAAGGGGTTGGAACGGATCGGCCGGTGCGTCTATCCGCAGCCGCAGCCGCCCGAGCCGCAACCACAGCCCCCGCCGCTCGCCTCGTGGCCGTCCTGGCCGGTCGAGGGAGTATCGGGCGCGGTGATCTTGAACCCGGAGGCGTTGAGCTCGGTGACGTAGTCGATCCGTGCACCGTTGAGCATCTCGGCGCTCAGGTCGTCGACGACGATCTTGAACCCGTCCGCGGAGATCACTTGGTCCCCATTGCGGACTTGGTCAAACGCCATCGCGAACGCGGGGCCCCCATGACCGCTGCCACTGCCGCATCCGCAGCCTCCGCCCTCCGCGCCGGAACCGCAGCCGCCACCGCAGCCACCGCCCCCGCCGGACTGTACGAAAACCCGGACCGCCGTGCCGGCCTTCTGGCTCTTGATGAGGTCCCGGACCTGGTCCTGCGCTTCTTTCGACACTTCCAACTTGATCGAACTATCCGTCATACCAGGGGCCCTCCTTGGACTACCCCGATTTGCACACGCCGGCGCATGTATAAAGACCCGGTTGCCGGAAAGTCCGGTGGGCACCCTACGCGGAGAACGACTTCCCGCAGGAGCAGGACTCCTTCGCGTTCGGGTTGTAGATCTTGAACCCGGACGCCTCGAGGCCGAGAAGGAAGTCGACCTTGACCCCCTGGAGGAGGGGGGCGCTGGCCTTGTCGACCACGACCGTCAGTTGGGGGTCCTGGAAGGCGACTTCGTCCCCCGTCTCCTGTTTGTCGAACGACATCCCATAGGTGAGGCCGGAGCACCCGCCTCCCTGGACGAAGAGGCGGAGCGCAGCCCCGGGGGGGGCGTGCTGCTTCTCCATGATCTTGACGACCTGGTCCCGCGCCGCGGGAGTGACTTCGATGAGTGACATGGGATTCTTGTCGACCGAACGAGCCCCGGAGGCGGTAAAAGAGTTGCTTACACCGAGGAAACCGTTCCAACACCCGTCGCGGGGGCTTATTTACCGAATCGGAGTGGGCGAGCACCATGTGCCGCCTCTTCGGGATGCTCGCCACCCAGCCCCAGAGCGGGGAGCATTGGCTCGTCCGTTCCGACCGCTCCCTGCTGGCGCAGTCGAACGCCACCCCCGAGACCGCCCAGAAGGACGGTTGGGGAATCGGCTGGTTCGATGAGAATGCCCGCGTCCGCGTCGAACGGGGGGTCGGAGGGGCCTTCGAGGACGGCGAACGGGAGCGGTTCGTGCGGGTCGCCACGGCGGCCCAAGGGACGCTCGTCCTCGGCCACCTCCGCCACGCGAGCAATCCCCTCGAGCTAACGCGCGAGCAGCTCATCGGCCCCTTCAATTCCCAGCCGTTCGAGACGCACACCAACCTGTTCGTCCACAACGGGGCGATCCCCTTCCCGAACGAGACCCGCCCCTTCCTCGGCGTGCACGAGAAGGAGGTGAAGGGGGTGAACGACAGCGAGGTCCTCTTCCGCCTGCTCCTCCGACACAACGAGGAGATGCACGACCCGTTCCGCGCCTACGTGCACGCGGTCGAGGACCTCCTCCGGGTCTGGATCGGTGTGGGTCGTCCGCTCGAACCCCCGTTCTCCGGCCTCAACGTGCTCTTTTCCCCGAGCCCGGACGAGCTGTGGGCGTT